>VXNZ01000026.1:0-36910 GCA_009840355.1 Chloroflexota bacterium | reverse complement strand
GCTCCTGTGTGTCGTGCTTGTTCTTTTTCTTCTACCAGTTCTTCACAGTACCTCACCCCGCCCCCCTCCCTTTTTTTTTAATCATCCCCCCCCCCCCCCCCGGTGCTGGAACCAACAACTCAGAAAGAATAATCCCCAGAGTTCTTGTATAAGGAGTGTCAAAATGACTACACGCATAACTGTCTCATTGCTGCTTATTGCAGTGCTGCTTACGGCGGCTTCGGCGACGGTGTTTGCTGACGGCCCGCAAGAGGATGATGTTCCTGTGACCAGCGACTACACATCGCAGGATGCCGACGCGATCTCAGAGATTTTCGCGCCGCTAGGCTCGTTCCTCTCGCTTAGCTCGTCTTCCGGGTCCCCGTCAAACTGCAAGCAGAGCGCCTACACACCCCGGAAGTCTGGAAGCAAAGTCAGGGGCAAGATTCGCGGGAAATGCGACAACCGGGTGCCCAGGATGCGCCACAATGCTGAACTGCTGAGGTGGCAGGGCTGGACCGGCGGAGGGTGGCGAGCGATTGGAAGCGTCGGGGTGTATGACAAGAGAAACACCGCCATAGGCTATGCTTACGGCACCACTTCCTGCACAAATCACAAGTTCAAGGTCACGGGAGAAGGCTACGTGATCGACGTAGACAATGTGAAGTACCTTACGGGCACCACAAGCAGGATAGCAAATAATCCCTGCAACCTGTAAGCTGGGCACGTGCGGCAACCGACTTACCATCTAGCTAAAGAGGCCCTGCAATCTTTGGCAGGGCCTCTTCCTTAAGTATGAGGTGTCCTATGAGATTACTGACGATGGTTCTGCTGGCAACCCTGCTATTCACTCTGGCGGCTTTCCCCGCCTGTGCGCAATCCCCATCCAACCCTACGACAGTCGAGCCAGCCGTGGAGCCAGCCGCGGCGAGCGAGGAAGAGCCGAGTGAACCTGAAGAAGAAGAGACCTTGCTGCTGAGATACTATCCGCCACCGCCTGAACTACCCAAAGTGCAGTTGGTCAGCGACGGGCCCGTCAAGTCGGCTGCCGACGGCATCATCCTGAGCGCGGACTGGGACTTCGCGGACGCTCACGTGACAAGGGTGAACGGGGTCAGCCTTCCCTTTATCTGGCCTGAAGCAAGCGCGATAGACCCCGCTCAATCGGTAATTCGCTTTCATACTGACATAGAACCTGGCTATGTATTCGTCGAAGGGTACGCGGTCTTACGTCCTGACGACATAGGTGAATCCCCGTCGGTCAGCGGCGACTTCGGCAAGTTCCAGGAGCCTGCCGCAGAGTATGAATGCACGAGATTCCAAGTTGACCCCTGCATGCGCGCAGGGCCGGGCAACTCCGTCGAGATATACGGCATTCCTGCCGAACTGCTCGAACTGCCCCACCTGCTGGTATTCGCCAAATGGAACATCGACCCGGAGGAAGACCCCGAGGGCGTGGCGATTGCCAACTGGGCCTGGCATATCACTGTAAGGGCGGCACAGAAACCTTGAGTTGCTTTCCTGCGCAATAATCATAGGTCACCTATTCGGGCTTGGCGGCTAAGGCGGCGAACATGACATGCAAAGGTCCAAGGAGATAAGGTTAGCTGATGGCGAACACAGATGCACGAGTAGAAGCCCTTCTGAAGTCCCTAGTGGGCTGTCAATTTCTGGTTACGCTGGTCGAGAGCGGTCTTTCGCCGGAAGACTTGGCAGACCCAAAGGTTAGCCTATGGTTAGCGGCAGCGTCCGCCAATAAGGTGAACATCTACAACGTTGGACACGACCTGATAGCCGCCGACCTGCCCGCTCGCGCCAAATGCAGCTACGGACGCACAATGACCGGATTCCGTGCTACCGTGGATGTGGATATACCGGGGGTCATTGACCCGCCAGACCGATACTCGGTCAACGTAAATGTTAAATGTCACGTCTCGTCAAGCGGCAGACGATACGAATAATAGATGACGATGACTAGCTGGGATTAGCGAGGAGAGTCTTGATGGGTGGAACAATCTTCGTTGAAGCGTTTGGACGCTTCCTCTCGGGAGGCTACCATCCTGATGAAGACCTTTACAGCGTCTTCCGTGCTCGCTCCGTGCTTATGGGGTGGTACACTCCACCGCAACGCAAGCCATCCTCTCTTTCGCCGGTCTTCTGGAGAATGGAAGAAGCCGACCTATGCGAACAGAATGATGCCCTCAGGATTGCGACGGCGCAGGTTGGGCTTGAGGACGGGGTGCCCATCGTTATTGCTCTCCCTGCCCTGCTTCAATGTTTCGACGACTCCCTGCGCCGCTTTGGCGCAGTGGAGTTGTCGGGATACCAAGTAACGGCGAGCGGACTTGAAGCAATGCAAGAGTCGTGGGTCTTCCATTTCACTCAGATGATCAATTACTTCTTCCATCTCTCTGATATGACCAATTACTTTCAGGTATCACATCGGAGTACGGAAGCAACCTTGATAGTGTACGAATTGGCAAAGGGATCTGGGATCCAACTTGCCTCAGAACTTGAAAAATTCAGTGATAATACTTTTAGGTATCAGCGCACGGCACATACCCCTGGTCGGGAAGCCCCTTCTGAAATGAGTCCATGGAACAGAATAGGTCCATGGAACAGAGTAGGTATGAGTGAGTACCTTAGGTTATCGCTTCCGGAAGGTCCTGATGCAGCGGGATGGGCGATGGCATTAGCTTTGGGCGCGATCCTAACTCTGATGGCAGGAACGACCGATGCGAGGCTGTCTCTAACATATGTCGAGCCTGACGATGGCTAATACTCTACGCAAGCATTCCATCACATAGCCTCCTGAGTCGGTCCATTGGGGTTCTTGCAGCGCACGAACCGCTCCCGATGGTTGCGCCAACGACCCGCATTGCGAAAACGGTGATAGGCTCACGCGCGAGATTTCGTGCGGTTCGGTACATTCACCTCAACGGCGATACGCCGTACATGCGCGTATGGCAACGACTCGCGCAAGTCATTCTAGCCCTTCACTATGCGCCCAAGTCAGGTTTGTAACACGCATTGCGCGGCGTGCTACTCAGCAATTGACAACTTTGGAATGCGCACATATAGTCCCTGTTATCTAGAGTGAGTATAGCAATGCAATGTCAGGATGCCGCTGCGGGAACATCGGTCAAGCATGCCAGGTATGTATAACTAGAGTATCCGCCAAGCATCTGCCACGCATGCACCAAGAATGGGAGGACTGGAATGTCTTTGAACGGCAAGGTGGCGCTGGTTACGGGCGCGGCTCGGGGGATGGGCAGGTCTATCGCGCTGCGGCTCGCCAGCGAAGGTGCGAGCATCATCGCCACGGACATCAACGGCGGGCAGGTCGAGCAGACTAGCATCGACATCCGCGAACTTGGGCGCGATGCCATCGCGGTCGAAGCGGATATTGGCGATATCGACGACATCAACCGCGTCGTCGATGAGGCGCTGAGCGCGTTCGGCCGCATCGACATTCTGGTGAACAACGCCGGCGTTACCCGTTTCGCGGACATTATGGACCTGACAGTGGAGGATTGGGACAGAATTCACCGCGTCAACGCGCGCGGCGTCTTCTTCTGCCTTCAGCGTGTCGCCCGCGAGATGATCAGCAGCGGCGACGGTGGCAGAATCATCAACATCGCATCCATCGCGGGCAAGGGCTATTCCGGCACTTCCAACGCTGCTTATGCTGCCAGCAAGGGCGCCGTAATCTCCATGACGCACATTGCCGCGCACCAGCTCGGCGGCTACGACATCAACGTGAACGCCATCTGCCCAGGCGTTACCCGCACGGAAATGTCGCAAGGCAGCATGATACAGCGGTCGCAAGAACTCGGCATCCCGCAGGAAGAATTGGAAGCGCGGCGGAGCGCCGCCATCCCGATTGGCCGCGCAAACGAGCCCGAAGACATTGCGGACATGGCGGCGTTCTTGGCAGGTCCCGGCTCGCGCAACATCACCGGACAGGCGTTCAACGTGGACGGTGGCTTGGTGATGCACTAGACGCCTTATCTTGACAATAATTCGATGATGAAGGAAGGATATTATGCCGTTCTACGAAAGAGGCTCCACTCGCATCTACTACGAAGAGGTCGGCTCCGGGTTCCCTTTGCTGATTATCCCCGGCGGCGGGCTGAACTCGACCATCGCAGGCTTGGACACGGCAGTGCCGTTCAACCCGATGCACACCTACAAGGACGACTTCCGCTGCATCGCCGCCGACCTGCGAAACGCCGATTTGGGGCAGTCGGGCGGTCCATTGGAAATCGACCGCCCGTGGGACGCATACTCCGACGACCAACTCGGTCTGATGGACCATCTCGGCATAGGCGAGTTCTTGGTGATGGGCTTTTGCATCGGCGGCCCCATGATCCACAACCTGCTCAGGTTGGCGCCGGAGCGCATTGTGGCGGCGGCGCTGATGCAGCCGAGCGGGTTCAATCCGGACGCGCCGGACATCTTTTACCAGAACAACACCGCGCGCTGGGGTCCGCCGCTATGCGAGAGACGTCCTGAAGTCACGATGGACGCGGTGCATGAGTTCCTGACCAGCATGTACACGAGCCGCGCCGACTTCGTGTTCACCGTTGACCGCGATTTCGTGCGCAACCTGAAGACGCCGCTGCTCGTCGCGCCGGACAACGTGCCCGCGCACCCATACGAGTGTGCGATGGAAGTCGCCAGCCTCGCGCCCAACGCCGAGGTAACGATATTCCCATGGAAAGATACGCAGCAGCACATCGACGAAGTAGTATCCCACGCCCGCCGCTTCCTAAAGGCGCACGTGCCGGTAGCCACGACTTCCTAGCCGAGACCGACCTAGACTATTTTGTGAGCTTCGCCTTGCGCCGGTTCGCATAGCCGCTCGTGTGCTATATCATGCGCTCTGGCAGCCAACGGCAAATGCCATGCGATTGCGCAAACCATACCCGCCTGGCAAAACGCGCCCGCCACACGTACCAAAAGGAGAACCGATATGCTTGCGGACTTGGTCGAAGTTACGACACCCGAAGGAATAACGCTGTCGGGCGCATACTTCGCGCCTATCGGCACGGGACGAACCGGCTCGGTGGACGCTATCCTATTCTTTCACGGCGACAGCGGCAACTTCTACAGCAGCCTTTACCTAGAACTGGGGCAGCGCATGGCAGAGCGCGGCATTGCCTTTCTGACAGGCAACCGTCGTGGACACGACCATGTTGCGAACGGCGTGCGTGGAGGTGCGCTCGCCGGCTACGCCTTCGAGTCGGTCGATGACTCGCGCGCGGACTTCGGCGCTTGGCTGGGCTTGCTGCGAGAGCGTGGACACCAACGCATAGCCATCGGCGGGCATAGCGGCGGCGCGGTGCGAGCGACATACGCGCAGGCAAAAGAGCGGTTCGCTAATGTGGTAGCGGTCATTCCGGTGTCGCCCGGTGAGTACGACCACGAAGGCATAATTGCCTTGCATGGCGACGATTTCCTGACGCCATTTCGAGATTCCGAGCGAAACATCGCACAAGGTCGTCCGGACACGCTGCTACGCCCCGGCGTCCCTTGGGGATCGACTTGGAGCGCGCGCGCCTTCGTCGATTGCTTCAACCCCGACAACCGCTACAGCGTAACCACGCACGCTGCCAACACCGGCTGCCCAACGCTCTTCATATTCGGCTCCGAAGAGTGCGCCATAGGCGGCACGCAAGAGCTCCCCGTCTGCGGCGCAGCCCACCGCAGCCTAGCAGCCGCCAACTACCCTCATACTCAAGTCCGACAAATCCCCGGTGCCAGCCACGGCTACGCGGACCGCGAAGAGAAGCTGTTCGAAGCGATGTCGGAGTGGCTAGACGGGGTGTAATTCGATAGTCGTATCTTATCCTGTCAATCCTGTCCATCGATGTAAGTTTCAGCGAAGTGGTAACATGAACTCTGTGCATAGCCTACGCTCTGTGGACATTTCAAGATTTCATATCGTCATTCCCGCGTAGGCGGGAATCCAGTGTTTTTCAGACGATGTAAATGATAAGAAATCGGCTATATCTATGACTCTGGATTCCTGCTTTCGCAGGAATGACGGGACGTAATGGTGAAGTGTCCGCAGAACCTAATATATGGATAATATGTGGAGGATTGACGAATGAGCGCAGAGCGGATACCTGACGATGCGCCGGCTGCGGCGCTGTTCCCGGAGTACGGAACGCTGTACGACCTGATTGCGCCTGAGGTCGAGGGGCTGACAGACGAGCAGCTGGACTGGACTTCCGATAAGTGGGGCTGGGCTGAATGGAGCATCCGGCGGCAGATGAGCCACATGGCGTCGCTGCTGTATCGCTGGATGGCGGTGCGCTGGGCGGACACGCTGTTCCCGGAAAGCGATCACGGCATAGAGGATGTCGAAGGCATTGCGGTGTCTGACAACGACAGGGCGCTCGACGTGCGCTACCACGACATGGACGTGATTCTCGGCATACTACGCGAGGGCATCGAGATGGCTCAAGCGATACTCTCCGAGCGCACGGCAGGCTTCCTGCGCAGCAACACGCTGGTCACTGAGTACAACCCGGAGCGAGCCCTCGTCGTCAGCGCCCATCCCCATGGCATCACATTGGACGCTGAGGCAGGCACCGAGACCACCACCCTGGAGGCGACCTTCCGCCACATGTACTTCGAAGAAACCACGCACCTCTACAACATCCAACGCCTAAAGCGAGCGCAAGGCTTGCCCACAGTATCCGAAGTCCCCCAAGTAGGCTACTGGATGCTAGACGGGTGGGATAGGAGCGAACCGGAATAGGACTTATCAGGATGGGTAGGACGTGAGCGCGAGTTCTGTGGCGCTCGCCGCGCCTACACCTCCGCCGTCTCCCGCATCCGTTGCCGCACGTCGTCGGGGATTTCGCGGAGTCGGCGGCGGGTGGGTGTGTCGCGCCGCGCGGCTACGCTGACGCCCGCTTCCGCTATGAGCGCCACGCCGCTTAGATAGTCGGTGACGCTGATGTATTCGGAGTCCACGCCGCCGTCCGGGTCTGGGATGGTCGTGGTGGCGTTGTGCCAGTTGCCGAGCGGGAATGCCAGCCCGGTTACGGCGTAGTCGAAGACGGCGAACCCACTCGCCTCACAGCCACCGCCACTCATCAGATGCCGCTGCGCCTTGAACTCGCTGTCTCGCGCGCGAAGGTTGTCCGCCGCCACGATGAACACCTGCTCGGCGTCCGAATCAAAAGTGTATATGCGGTCGCCCGTGCGTATGACGATGCCTTCGCCCTGCGTAACGCCGGGGATGATAGAACTGGTTTCGACGGACACGACGAGCGTATTCTCCGGCAGCGTGCCCGCCTCTGCCAACAGCCGCGCACCGAAGAGTCCGCCCTCTTCTCCGCGCGTGAAAACTGCGTAAAAATCCGAGTCCCCGCCATCCGCGATAATGCGTTCCAGCGCGCACAAAATCGCCGCGCAGCCCGCGAGGTCGTCCGCCGCGCGCATGCGTATCGTGTCGCCGTCGATGCCGAAATCCGGCAGGTCGAAGATCACCGGCGCGCGCAATGGCAGTTCCGCATCGGTATCTACACGAACCGCGACCAGCCTTTCGCCGTCCGCGTGCTCCGGCGAATCGGCAGGCAACGGTTGAATCACTGCGGATATGCGCTCGCCGTCCGGCATCAGGATGAATGCGGGCACGGTATGCGTCATCGACGCCACCGGCACTCCGCCCTGCGCCTCCGCGATATACAGCCTGCTATTGTTGTTATCGTGGCTATGGTTAGCGTCATCACCGCTATCCCCTGACGCCTGCGCCGGGCGGATTATTTCGTAGCCGGGATGGTCCATATGCGCCACAAATGCGATAGGCGGCTCGCGTTCGGACTCGGGCATCGCGGCGATGCTCGGCGAGATATAGTGCGCGATGATATTGCCGAACTCGTCGCGGCGGTAGTCCATGCCGTCCATCGTGGCGAGCCAGCCGAGCAGGTGCCGCGCGACCGCCCATTCGTGGAATGGCGCCGCCGGATTCGCCGCCAGCGCCGCTAGTGTGTCGAGTGCATGTTGGTCTTGTTTCTTCATAATGCTGCTAGTGTATCATGACAACGGTGTGGGTTGGCAAAAAATGCAGTATTCGTGGCAGCTCTTGCCCGTCCCCTTTACCTGTCCCTTCCCTTTGATATAGAAGGCTGGGATAGAGGTGTTCGAAGCTTGCAAGACTCAATCAGGCGAACAAATGACTTTGATTTTGCACAGCATGATGTTACCATCGTCCTGTGCCATTGTAATCCAAGCACAGGTGAACCTGCGGCGAATCTTCACCGAACCAACTCCGCGAACATCCGCCAGTCTAACAAACGGGATTAGGCACAGATTGCCGAACGACTCTTGTTGACGATATGCCGTGCAAGATAGAGCGATGATGTCAGACTCGCTGATTCGTAGGGCAATGGCAATGTGCGGAAGTGCTCGGGATGCGCAGTAGCAGGTACGGGAGTATGAACGAGGAAATATGGTTTCACGCAGACAGGACGGGCGCGTCGGAAACGTCGCAGAGCAGATACTTGACGGGCTGAACGACAATCAACGAGAAGCCGTAACCGCCATTGACGGCCCCCTGCTCATCGTAGCCGGACCCGGCAGCGGCAAGACGCGCGTTATCACGCATCGCATCGCCTATCTGGTGCGTGTTGTGGGCATCGCGCCGTATCGTATCGCAGCCGTGACATTCACGAACAAGGCCGCTCGCGAGATGCGCCAACGGCTCGTTCCGCTGCTAGGTCAAGCGGCAGAGCAGCTGACCGCGTCCACATTCCACGCCTTCTGCGCGAATGTGCTGCGACGCGAGGGCGAACACATCGGGCTTGACCGCGATTTCGTCATATACGACGACGCCGACCAGATGGCGCTCGTTAAACGCGCGCTCATAGAACTCGAACTCGACCCAAAACGATTCCCGCCGCGCTCCATCCTGTCCGGCATCTCCGGCGCCAAAAGCGAGCTGTTAGGCCCCGACGGCTTGGCGCATCGCTCCGGCAGCTACTGGGACGAGATTATTGTTCGCACCTACGAGCGCTACGAAGACCTGCTGCGCCAGTGCTCGGCGGTCGATTTCGACGACCTGATACTGCGCACATATCAGCTTTTCGAGCGCGTGCCGGATGTCGCCAGCAAGTATCAGGAACGCTATGTCCACTTTATGGTGGACGAGTTCCAAGACACGAACATCGCCCAGTACGCCATCGCCAAGCAGCTCTCGCGGCATCACCTGAATATCTGCGTAGTGGGCGACCCTGACCAGTCCATCTACACCTGGCGCAACGCCGACATCCGCAACATCTTGAGCTTTCAAAACGACTATCCAAAGGCGAAACTCATCGCGTTGGAGGAAAATTACCGCTCCACACAGACGATACTCGACGCGGCGCGCAGTCTCATCGCGTCCAACACGCAGCGCGTGGAAAAGGACTTGTGGACGCGCAACGGCGAGGGCGTGCCCATCACCATCGCCGAAGGATACGACGAAGAGGAAGAGGCACAGTTCGTCATCAGGGAAATACAGCATCTGACGCGCAATTCGGAAGC
Source organism: Chloroflexota bacterium (assembly GCA_009840355.1). NCBI lineage: Bacteria > Bacillati > Chloroflexota > Chloroflexota bacterium. The sequence continues at coordinate 27,391 of VXNZ01000026.1, read as the reverse complement.
CGTTGTCGGGCGCAAGCCGTCCGGCGTCGGGCTTGGCGACATCGCGGTAATGTACCGCGTGAACGCGCAATCGCGCGCGCTGGAAGAGGCTTGCTTGCGCTACGGCGTACCGTATCAGGTCGTAGGCGGTATGAAATTCTACCAGCGGCAAGAGGTCAAGGACATCATCGCCTACCTGCGCCTAATCGCCAATCCGGACGACGATGTTAGCCTCAACCGCGTCATCAACCTGCCCACGCGCGGCATTGGCCAGCGCACGCTCGACCATCTGGCGCGCACCGCAAGGGACGCCGGCACATCACAGTTCACGGTCATTCAGTCGTTGTCCGGAGACGCGCAGCGCGATCAAGCAATGCCGGCAGATGCGCTATCCGGCGAAAGCATAGCGATGCAGTCGCCCGCCATCAGCCCGTTCACGGCGCGCGCGAAGACTGCCTTGATAGCGTTCGGAAACATCGTAGGCGGCATCGCGGCAGAGCGCGACAACATGGACTTGCTGGACATCATCGATGCCGTGTTGGAGCGCAGCGGCTACCAACGCTGGCTGCTGTCCCAAGAGCGCGGCGAAGAGCGTATGGAGAACATCCAAGAGTTCCGCGCGTCCGCCCGCGAATTTTTGTATGTCGGAAGGGAAGAGGCGCTGACCGCGTTCTTGGAGAGCGTTAGCTTGGTCGCCGATGTGGACAGCATGGAAGAGCGTGCGGACGCCATCACGCTGATAACTCTGCACCAGGCGAAGGGTTTAGAGTTCCCGGTGGTGTTCATGGTCGGCATGGAAGAGGGCTTACTGCCGCACTCGCGCTCGGTGGATGACCCCACGCAGTTGGAAGAGGAGCGCCGCCTGTGCTATGTGGGCGTTACGCGCGCGAAAGAGCGGCTCTACTTGTTGCGAGCGTTCCGGCGAGGATTCCGAGGCGGCTCGGAGCCGGGCATGCCCTCGCGCTTCCTGCTAGATATACCGCAGGAGCTGCAAGCCGCGCCGTCGCAGCCCAAGCGCCCGGGCGCAGGCAATCGCGGCTCGACCAGCCGCCGGGCAAGAACACCCAACGGGACGCAGACTTCGCTTGCCGCATCGGACGAAAGACGTCGCGAAAGCACAGGACGCAGCCAAAATGCCACTACACCGTCCGCAGGCACGCGGCAGTCTGGCAACCAACGAGTTAGCGGCAACCGTACAACCGCCCAGCGCTCCGCCAACCCAACACCAACACGAAGGTTCGGCAGAGCGCCGAGCGTCCCGGGTCAGCGCCCCATTCGCGGCGGCAACACTGCGCCATCATCCCCACACCTAACCACTGGCGACAAAGTAATGCACAAAGTCTTCGGCGAGGGCATAGTAACCGAGTGCAAACCAACCGGCAACGACTTCGAAGTAACCGTAGCCTTCCGAGACGGCGCCGGCATCAAGCGCCTCCTATTGGGCATGGCGCCAATAGAGAAGCTGGACTGACCGCCCTTCGGTGCGCTCTTGACCGCACATATGGTTGCAAAGCCCATCTCTCGCCGATTAACATGGCAGTCCCACAATTCGTCCACTTTCGATTACCACGGAATCAAATGCACAGGAGGAAGAAATGCCGAAGTATCTGTTTCAAGCGTCGTACACGCAAGAGGGTCTGCAAGGCCTATTGAAAGAGGGAGGCACTCAACGGCGCGAGGTTGTGGCTAACCTTGCCGCAGCCTTGGGTGGAAGCGTAGAGGCTTTCTATTACGCTTTCGGGGACCACGACATATATGTAATTGCGGACTTGCCGGATGACGCGACCGCCACCGCGGCGTCCCTCGTAGTGGGAGCTTCGGGCGCGGGCAGTGTCAAGACGACCGTGCTCATTCCGCCGGAGACTGTGGATGATGCGACCGCCAAGGCGGTGAACTACAGACCGCCAGCGAGCTGACGGCACCGCGACAGCAACGCTTATCGCCTAACAGGAGGGGGCTTGTAGAAAGGCTCGCCGTTCTTGCGCGCCCCTTCGTACTCCTCAAACCATTCCCGCCATTCGGAAGACGCCTCTGCGTATCCCAACTCATGTCCTTGGCTGATCTCTAACTTAAGCCCTTAGACTTCCCTTTGGTCTCGACGGCGCTTCCTGAGTTTTGGGGAAAGGGTGTCATAGTATGTTACCCCTCCGGGAATAACGCCGCATTCCCTCGTTCTAGGATCGAACTACTTTCTTGATTATTAGCCACAGATGCCACTCTACCTACAACAATTCACTCGCGGCAGAGCATCTCACAACTCGCGCCGCATCCGCGTGTCCCACCCTCCCTGCATTGTGCGCCGCCGCATTTGAGTGCATAATAGCGCCACTGTGCAGATTCCTAGGCGCTCGCGCTATTCTTCCAACCCCGTGCGGCATTTGAGGGACAACCTTCGTTCCTTGCCCGTGATGCGTAACCGCGACTTGCGCGTGCTGATGTCCGCGTCGTTCTTCGACGCCATCGGCTTCATGGGCGAGCAGGTTATCATCGGCTGGCTGGTGCTGGAACTCACCGACGACCCGCGTATGGTCGGCGTCGCGCTTGCGCTGCGGATGGCGCCGCTATTCTTTCTCGGCATTCCCGCCGGCGCAATCGCAGACATGGTTGACCGCCGCACGCTCATACGCCTGCTGAACATGGTCATGGCGCTGCTCATGGTGGGCATCGGCGCGCTCATCTACATTGAACTGCTGCAAGTCTGGCATCTGCTGGCGTTCGCCGTCGCGGGCGGCTGCGTCAGCGCGATGCACCAGGCGGCGCGGCAGAGCTTTGCCTTCGATGTCGTAGGCCGGGAAAATCTCGTCAGCGGGCTTGCATACGTTGGGCTTGGCATGCGCTTGGGCGGCCTTGCGGGCGCGGTTGCGGCGGGCTATCTCATTGACGGCCCCGGCGCGCACATGGCGTACTGGATGCTCGCGAGCGGCTATATCGTCTCTACACTGCTGCTGAGTCTCATACGCTCGCCCGGGCAGGCGGCGTCTCGCTCGCGCCAGCCGATATTGCAGATATTGCGCGAGTTCATCGACGAGCTTCGCCGCAATAAGCCCCTGCGAATGCTGGTCATCATCGTCGCGGCGACTGAGACGCTGGGCTTTTCCAGTGGCGCGGCGCTGCCGAGCCTCGCGCGCGACGTGCTGGATGTGGGTGCGGAAGGTCTCGGCTGGCTGAACGGCTTCCGAAGCGGCGGCGCGGTCGTCGGCATAATGCTGCTGTCGCTGTTCGGCGAAGTCGGGCGTAAGGGAGTGCTGCTGCTGCTAAACCTGATGGTATTCGGCGCGGCGCTGCTGCTGCTGGGGCAGTCGTCCGCAATCTCCTCTTTCCTGCTTGACGGTGCCGCGAGCGTGCAGGCTTACACAATACTTGGGCAGTCGACCGCCTTCATCATCGCGCTCGTGGCAACGGGAATCATAGGCGGCGCGATGGCGTTGTCCGACATCTTCTCGCAGAGCATGATGCAGAACATCGTCCCCAACGAGCAGCGCGGGCGCGCGATGGGCGCGTGGGTAGTGGGCATCGGCACCGCGCCCATAGGCAACTTGCAAGTGGGATGGCTGACGGCGGCGATTGGCGTTGGCGTCGCGCTCAGCGCCAACGGCGTCGCGCTCGCTCTGGTCGGCGTGGGTATCTTTGCTTTCTACGGCAGGATGCGCCGCATGTAGCGCGCGGACGCTATATTACATCGATGGACGGAATAGCGGATGTTTCGCCTGGTTGGGGCGGCTATTCCGAGATTCGGCGGCGCAGGCTTTCGATCTCTTCAAGCAATTCGCGTTCACGCGCTTCCGCGGCAAGGCGTGCCTCGCGTTCCCTGTCGGCGCGTGCCTCGGCTGCCGCTATCGCCTCGCGCTCTGCTAACACGCGTTCAACCGCTTCCTGCGGCGTCTCGTAGAATATGTCGGGCAGTGTACGATTGACCCAAGCGTTGGTAATTTTGCGGGGCTTTTCGTTCATGATGCATCTCCAGAACAACAAATGTTCGTTTTCGGCATGCTGGAATTGTAGCATCATGATTGGCGATTGAAAATAGGCAAAATAGGGCATTAATCGTCGGCGGCTATTCCGAGATTCGGCGGCGCAGGCTTTCGATTTCTTCAAGCAACTCGCGTTCACGCGCTTCCGCGGCAAGGCGTGCCTCGCGCTCTGCCATGCGCGCTTCGTGTTCGGTTTCCCAGCGGTCGATTGTCTTGACAGTGATTGGATCTAGCACATCGAACTCTTGCCCGTCCCAGTAGAATTCGACATCCAGAAGTTCGATGTACGCCCTGGCGGAACTATCGGCTTCGGTGAAGACTTCGTAAGGCTGGGACTTGCCCACGCTACCGCACTTGCTGCGGCTCTGCTCCAGATTCCTCGGACTTAGCATCTGCGCTAGTGGCAACGGCAGATGTCGCTGCTGAAGTCGTCGGGCGGATGAATGAGAATATGACGGCGACGAAAACTAGGCCCGCGACTATGATGTACGCGGTGCGCAATCCGGCCACAAAGGCGTTCAGCAACCCGGCGTCGCCTGTTTCCGTTACCGCGGATAGGTTGGGCAGGAAGCCCATAGACACCATTACCGCCGACACTATCGCCGTGGCAACCGCTGTGCCGGTTATGTTTCCCGAGTTGCGCACGAGGTTGATGAAGCCGGACATCACGCCGTAACGTCTCTCCGGCACCTGCTGCATTATCGACGAGTTGTTAGGCGGGTAGAATGTGCCCGTTCCGCCCGTCTGAAGCAGCATGCCTATCGCGACAATCCACACCGATGATTCTGTCGTCAGCGTGGACAGCAGTAGCAGCCCGAAGACCGACATGAACAGCCCGCTCACCGTGAACCAGCGATAGCCGAATCGGTCAGACAATCGCCCGCTGATTGGCCCTGTAACTATCATCGAAATCGACGCCGGCACGAAGATGAGCCCGATTTGCTGCGGCGAGTATCCTAGAACCGCCTGCAGGTAGAATGGCAACAGGAAGCGCATCGACGAGTTGCCGATGAACGATATGAATTGAGAGGCGACTCCAAGCGATATGAGGCGCATTCTGAACAGGCGCAGGTCTATCATCGGAGTCTCGCAGCGCAGCTCCCACCAGATAAACACGGCGACCAGCGCCACGAGCGCGGCGCAGCCACCAAGCACCGGCGGGTATGTCCAGCCGAGTCGCGGCGCGGTGGTCATCACCATCAGGAACGACACTAGCGCCGCCGTGGACAGTGCCGCGCCGAGCCAGTCGAAGGACATGCTGCCCACGCCGCGCTTGGAATATATCCGCCCGTCCAGCACCAGAACCGCCGCCGCGATTGCAAGCAGTCCCAGTATGGCTCCGTAGTAGAAGACCCACTGCCAGCCCAATGTCCCGGCGATAAAGCCGCCGAGCGCAGGCCCAGCGACATTGCCCGTGCCAACGACGGTGATGAACGACCCGAGCGCCTTGCCGCGTTCCTCATTCCCGAATGTGGCGAGCACCATCGCCATGCCGGTGCCCTGCGTCATGCTCGCGCCTACGCCCTGCAGTATCTTGAACGCGATGAGCATTGCGATGCTGTCCGACGTCGCCGCGAGCACGCCGCCGACTAGAAAGATGACGAATCCGCCGATATACACGCGCTTGCGCCCGACAATATCGGACATCCTGCCCATCGGCAGCAGCAGCGCGCTGATGGCGAGCGCGTAGCCAATCAGCACCCACTGCGTCGTAGGCAAGTCCGTGCCGAAGTGCTCGGCGATGGTGGGCATCGTAACATTGAGGCTGCCAAAATCGGCGACCGAAGTAAATGTGCCAATAGCGAGCGCAAGAAACACCCACCACTTGTAACTACCGCTCTGCGATAATCCGCGAGCGAAGGAAAGACGGGAAAATATCATAAGGTATGCCGCATGTCATTGTACGCCCCTAGCCATCCCCGCACAACGAATAGCGCCGATGCGAGTCCCATCTCAATTCAGGGGGAAGTCTAACAAGGTGGCGAAATAACCGCCGCACGCCAACCGGTCCGCCACTTCTCAAACCGCGCCGATTTCAGACTCCTCGCGCTGCTTGGAATAACCCTTTGCCGCATTTGAACACACCGGTCCCAAGCCGATATAATCGCGCCCAACACCTTACGGAAGGAACACGCCCATGAACCCTCTTCTAATCCTGCTCATCATGGCACTCATCGCATACGCTATCTTCGCCGCGTACCGCACGCACATCACCATCAAGCGAAAGCGCGAGGAAGAAGAAGACAGCCAATGGCGCGGCCGTCGCCTGCGATGACTACTGCCGCGAAGCCCGCATCCAAGGCGCTGGTCATCATCAAGATTCGGATGGGGCAAACTTGTGCTAGGGCTAATCCCCAAATGAGACGGAATCCTCCCACCCCACCGCCGCCGTCAATGTCAACACCATCAGAACGGTCATCAGGGACGCGGATGTCAGGCAATAGATGCAGTACGATCCAATAAGGAACGCCTGCGTCACAGTGAGGTACGCAGAAAAAGCAAAGCCCATGAACGCGATACCGGCAACGCTCCACCTCAGCATTGCCGGAGGCTGTGCAACACCAAGCGCCGCAAGGTTGCCGAGCAGCAGCATGGCATATCCGACGACACCTAACATTGCCACGGGAATGCCAAGAAATCGCGAGTATTCGCTGGTCGTAACCGCGCCGCAGCCGCCGCTCGCGCCGCACGCCAAATCCGCGCCGCTCAGATACACCACGCTCAGGTATGTGGCAAGCGCCAGCCCAGTGAGGCTCAGCGCAACTGATGCCGACCAGCAGATTGTCCGCGCGCTCAGCGTCATTGCGTCGCTGCCAGCGCCGCCTCGATGGCGTCCCGGAACGGCGCGAAGTCCACACCGCGCACACGCTCTCCGTTCACGAACACGGTCGGTGTGGATGTGACGCCGTTATTCTCCGCAAACTCCGTGTCGGAGCGCACGCGATCAACATATCTGCGCTCGTTCAGGCAGGTTGCGAACTGCTCCTCATCAAGCTCGAGAATGCGCGCAAAGCCGATGAGGTTGTTGTAGTTGTACGCGCCGATGTTTGTACCGGCCCAGTTGTCGAACAGGATGTCGTGGTAGTCCCAAAAGCGGCCTTGCTCGTCGGCGCACTCGGTCGCCTCCGCCGCCCAGACGGACTCCTGCCCCAAGAACGCGAAGTGGCGATAAACGAAGCGCACTTGCCCGGAATCAACATAGTTTTCCTTTATCGGTCGCCCTGCCCCGAGGGCGAAATCACGGCAGTGCACTCATTGGAAATCGCCATACTCCACGACAGTAACGGGCGCGTTAGCGTCGCCGAGGATGTGCGCGTGCGCCGGGAACTCCGTGGCGGCGGTGGGCGCGCCACTGCTGTCGCCGCCGGTCAAGTTCAGCGCGACCACGGCAATAACGGCGACCGCGATCACGACAGCCACCGCGCCGCCGCCGAGCATAATCCAAAGTCTGTTTCGGTTCTCCAAGTTATTTTCGCTCCTTGAAATCGATGATTCTCAATTGGCGCATCCGGTATTGATACGCCAAATCTCAACCTATCCATTATGACATAAAATCAACCAAGGCAAGCCCCGCCGAGCTACCAATCGTCCCTTCCCTCCATTAAGGGCTGATAAGGGCAAGTAAAGTACAGGACAAGTATGAGAACTTGGGAAAGGCGCGGCATTGTGGCGTCTTTTTGTTAGCGCACGGAAAGACAGCCGGAAGCCATGCGCCGCCTGATGCGTCAAAGCAGGATGTGGAAACGGATATGGTTACTTCCCGAAAACTTGCCGCAACCGGAGCACGGATTGAAGATAATCAGCCATCTTGATACCTGAAACGCTCCAATACATACCCATGTCAGCCCATCAGGGGGGAAGCGGCTTCTACGTCACTCACTCCGGCATTCCAGCGTCAATCCAGCGCTCAATTTCTTGGATTTCCTCTTCCTTTAGGAATGGTCCACCCATTGGCATTTTGGGAATGCTGCCTAGACCGCGACGCAGCGAAACGACGAGCGCGGTCTCCGAACCGGGGACGCCCGACTCAATGAACTTCATTCCCATGGCTTCGTCTTCTGCGAGTTCCTGCGGAGTGTCCCAGTAGTACCCGTGGATGCCGGGCAACCCGCGCCGCTTCTCGCGCCGCTCCCAGCGCTGCATGATGTCCGCGAGAATCTGCTGCACGCGCGGCCAGCGAACCATATCGTCGTTATCGCTCATATCGCATACCTCAATTCTCAGCGAATTGGATTATCAACGGCATTGGCTGTTTAGTAATTGGGTATTCAGCCAGCCTAGTCCCTGCGCTGCACAAGCTCGATTAGCACGTCATCAGGTCCTTCTATGTACGACAAACGACCACCGCCGGTAACTTCGGTAATCGGCAGCACGACGCGCACGCCGTCCGCTTCGAATTTCGCCATGTCGGCATCAATATCGTCCACGGCAAAGCCGAAATGCTCTAGTCCCAGGCGGTTCAAGTCCGCGACTGCCGGGTAGTCCGGCGAGCCGTCGGGCTTGGACGAGATATTGAGGCGCACGGGACCGCCCGCGTCCATGCTGATGGTAATCGTGCCGGGCATCACCTCGCGCGCGGATAGAATCTTCGCGTCGAAGTACTTTTCGTACCACGCGGCGGAGGCATGCGGGTCTGCCGCGCGGATGTGTACATGGTTGATAGCGTATGCCATAAGACGAGCATCCTTTCGCTCTCGCGGGCAGGCGAAGTGAATCGCAACCCGCGCAGGTCGTTAACGAGATGCGCGTATCTTAAACTGGCAGCGAAGATTCAGCAACAACGCGGCGCGGTATATTGCGCACGACGTTGATATAGGTGGGATGAGAGGAGATGTCAAGCGGCTAAGGCGCACTATTCAGGCAACCATTCGCGATACGCAGACAGTGGTGCCGAAGGTCGGAGTCGAACCGACACGGGATCGCTCCCAACGGTTTTTGAGACCGTCGCGTCTACCATTCCGCCACTTCGGCACTGTTTGAGGGTACAGGTCAATTATTATCTATCGCAGAAGCAAGGTCAACGATAAGATTGCAAGTTGATAGCGTTTCCATTCAGATGGTCATATTTCTTCCGTCATTCCTGCGAAAGCAGGAATCTAGTGGCGTAATATCGTAAAACCACCCAAAAAGAAACGAAATCTTGCAACTTAACAGGATGGATATGATTTACAGGTGATTTTCAGCCCGTCCGAGTTACATGTGAATCTGCTTCTCGCCGGACAGGTAGGCTTCCGGCTCGCGTTGGAAGGCGCGATTGCAGCCCATCGCGCAGAAGTAGTAGGTCACGCCGTTATATTCGAATGTGCCGCCGTTTGGCTTCTTCATATCGACTTCCATTTGGCAGACCGGATCGGTCGCCAAGTCAGGGCTACCCTTAAATAGTTTCAGCAGCATGGTTCCCTCCTAGTGTCCATGTTCCGGCAGAGCACAAAGAACGAATTGGCTCTACTTGAACCGCCGCAGACGCAACGAGTTGCCGAGCACCGTAACCGAGCTTACCGCCATCGCAGCCGCCGCTAGTATCGGGTTGAGGAAGCCGTGCTCGCCTAGCACCGGCGCGAGCGTGTCGGGGACGCCGCTGCCTGCGAAGAGCGGGTATAGCACGCCAGCCGCGACGGGTATGAGCGCGACATTGTATGCGAACGCCCAGAATAGGTTCTGCCGGATGGAGCGCATCGTCGCCTTGCTGAGGCGAATCGCCTTCGATATGGCATGCAAGTCCGTGCCAACGATAGTGATGTCTGCGGTCTCGGCGGCAACATCTGTGCCGGCTCCGATGGCGAAGCTTACGTCGGCTTGCGCCAGCGCCGGGGCGTCGTTGATACCGTCTCCGACCATCGCGACGACCTGTCCGGCATCTTGCAGTGCCTTGATTTCCGCCGCCTTGTCGCCCGGCAGCACTTCCGCGACCACGCGATCGATGCCGACTTGCCGCGCGACTTCTTTCGCCGTGTGCGGGTTGTCGCCGGTCAGCATCACCACATCGATGCCGTCGCGTTTGAGTTGGGAGACCGCGGACTTAGCCTCAGGGCGTATCGTGTCCGCGATGGCAATCAGCCCCACAACTTCGCCGTTGCGCGCGAGGAATACGGGCGTGTTGCCCCGTCCCGCCATCGCCTCCCACTGAGATTCGTACACCTTCAGAGACACACCTTCGTTGAGGCTCAGCGCTAGGTTGCCGAGCAGCACAGCGTCGCCGTTCAGTGTGGCGGATACGCCGAATCCGGGCAACGCGCGGAAATCTTCGACGGTGCTTGTGCGCAAGCCGCGTTCATTCGCAGCTTCGACAATCGCCTTGCCAAGCGGATGCTCTGAGCCGCGCTCTACCGATGCGGCGAGCGATAGCAACTCGTCGTCGGGAAGTTCGTCGCTGACAATTTCGACGACAGACGGTGTGCCGCGTGTCAGGGTGCCGGTCTTGTCGAGCGCGACAGCGCTGACCTTGTGGGCGCGCTCGAGCGATTCCGCGCTGCGGATTAGTATGCCGAATTCCGCGCCTTTGCCCGTACCCACCATTATCGCCGCCGGTGTCGCCAAGCCGAGCGCGCACGGACAAGCGATTATCAGCACCGCGACCGCAGTCAGCGTGGCATGAATGTAGCTGGGCGGCGGACCTAACAGCAACCAGAATGCGAATGTGAGTGCCGCCACGATTATCACGGCAGGCACAAAATACGCGGCGACCGTATCGGCGAGACGCTGCACCGGTGCTTTGGAACCCTGCGCCTCTTCAACGAGCCGCACGATTCTCGCAAGCATCGTGTCGCGGCCGACTTTGATTACGCGATAGGTGAAACTGCCAACGGCGTTGACCGTGCCGCCGAATACTTCATCGCCAATTGCCTTGTCGATGGGCAGGCTCTCGCCTGTGAGCATGGATTCGTCCACGGACGAACTGCCTTCAAGCAGCGTACCGTCAACTGGGATGCGCTCGCCGGGCCGCACCAGAACGACATCGCCGACACGCAGGTCGTCTATGGCAATCTGCGCTTCGACGCCGTCGCGGACTACATTGGCGGTGCTAGGCTGCAACCCCATTAGCCCGCGAATGGCGCTGGATGCGCGTTCCTTTGCGCGCGCTTCGAGGTACTTGCCTAGCAGCACCAGCGCGATGATTGCCGTGGATGTGTCGAAGAAAGTAGCGGTGGACACATCAGCGAAGAAAAATGTGCCGCCGAGCAAAGTTACGGCGACGCTGTAGAAGTAGGCGACCGAAGTGCCTACCGCAATCAGCGTATTCATATTGCTGGTGCGGTGCTTCAGGGCACCCCAAGCGCCATGGTAGAACTGCCTACCGCACCAGAATTGCACCGGCGTGGCGAGCGCAAGCAGCAGGTAGTCCATGCTGTATGGCAACAGACCATGCGCGGCGGGGATGAACATCAGCGCCATAATCGCGGCGGCGATGACGATGCCGACAGCGAGCTTACGTCGAAGTATCAGCACATCACGCGGCGTAGCGGCATCGTCGTGTTCGCCTACTACGCCTAGCAGCGAATAACCGGCGTCCTCGATGGCGTGGCGCATGTCGGACACCGCCGCCAAACCGGGTATGTATTCGACGGCCGCGCGCTCGGTCGCCAGGTTGACGCCCACGTCCAGCACGCCGTCAACGCCGTTCAGCGCGTGTTCGACGTGGCTGACGCATGCGGCGCAAGTCATACCGCCCACGGAAAAGTTGACCTTGTCGGTGGCGATGCCGTAGCCCGCGTCTTCCACGGCGCCCAGCAGCGCGTCCACCTTGATTGCGCCGTCTTCCAGCGCGATGGTCGCCTTCTCGGACGCCAGACTAACGCTGACATCGGCGACGGCAGGCACTTCCTCAAGCGCGTGCGACACATGAATCACGCACGCCGCGCATGTCATGCCGGTTATCGGTACTGTGATACGCTCTCGCGTTTCGGTAGCCATGCCTACATTATAGCAGGATGGACAGGATAGTTAGGATAGGTTAGTCCTTTGCGTCCTGCCCGTACTGCCAAACTAGCCCGTACTGCCAAACTAGAATGAACGAATGACTCCGATTACGCGACCGCGAACCTTCACATTCTCGGCTGGGACGCGGATGGGATCCATTGAAGCGTTTTCCGGCTGCAGGCGGACGGTATTGCCTTCGAGAAAGAAGCGCTTGAGCGTAACTTCGTCGCGGTCGCGCAGTTCGGCGGCGACCATTTCGCCGGTGGCGGCGGTCTCAGCCGGCTGCATGATTACCAGATCGCCGTCTGCGATGAAGGCGTCTATCATGGAATCGCCCTTGACGCGCAGACCGTAGGCATCCTCGGTGCCTGTTACCATGGACAGCGGAACATCGTAGGACTCGAACTCGTCCGTGTGCCGCGATGCCACGGACGGGATGTGCAGCGGCTCACCGGCGGCGATGCTGCCGTAGATGGGAATCGCGACCACGTTGGAGCGGGATACCGCGTGTTCGCCCAGCAGCTCGATGCCACGCGAGACTTCGGGCAACCGGCGCAGGTAGCCATGTCGCTGCAGGATATGCAGGTTGTAGTCCACGACCGACGTCGAGCTTATCTGGCAGCCGGCCTGGATGTCGCGCACGGTAGGCGGGAACTGGTTCTCGCCCATGAACTTCTTGATGAACGCCAGAATGTTGCTTTGGCGCTCGGACAGCTTTTTCTTCGGCTTTGCGGTTACGTTTGTAGTCATTGCACCCTCCTTGTCTGGAACTGAAACACTGCGAACATGCGCCCAAAGTACGCATGTTCGCAGTGTACAGCACATAGAACGAAAGTGTCAACACCTGCGCGTTACTTCAAGACTGACAATATATCGAGCAAATACAGAGAGAGAATAATCTTCATTCACCCATGTTGTGTGTTCTAATATCAGCAACGCTGCTATTCGCGGTGATAGAGGGCTGAATGGCGCGTTGCTACCAGTCAAAGACAATTGTCACCCAATAATCTCGTGCTAGGTTGAAATCTGGCCAATAGGAGAATCGGGAGCAATAGCATCAATTCTTGGAAACACCCAACGTCAGTTCCTTGACTATATTTCTCTGTAGTAATATTCAAGACCCAGTGTATCCCTTTAATGCCAGGGACCCGTGCCGGATCGTTTCTTCCAGATCATACCTGTCATCGGGATCATAGCCATAGTATTTGGCCTGCTTGTGCCTCCATCTCTCACCCATCAATTTGTCGCCCGGGATATGCGGGCTCCCTTCCGCTAAACCAGATACGGTTTATGTTATGCCTCTTTGATTTTCAAGGAACTTTCAGGATATACGAGATGTCCTCTGCATCACTTGACTAAATGCGAGACTTTGCCTTAAAGTTCTGCCAAATCCTATCATTAAGGGACGGAGATGAAAATCATGAGGACAGTTGCACTTATGGCAGCGGCGTTATTTACGCTTGCTGCGCTCGCATGCGGTTCCGCACCGGCGGAGGTTGCACAGCCCGTAGCCGCGCCTGCACAGGCGGCGCCCGCTGCGGCTCCGGCGGCGCCGGCCGCGCCCGCTCCGGCACAAGCCGCCCAACAGCCGCAAGCTCCAGCCGCGCCCGCGCCGGCGGCGCCCGCACTCCCGGGCTTCCAATCACAAGTCATACCCGCACCGGCGCAGCCAATAGCGCAGCCGACTAGGCCCGCGGGCAGGTCTGCGGCTCCGGCGGCGATGATGGGATCCGGCGATGTGCGGCGCGGAGGACATTTCATCTGGGGCGTAGGTCCGCGCGTGTTCCCGCCTAAGTGGGACATGACGCAGGCGGGCGTGTGGCACTTCACCGAGCACTTCAACCGGCACTACAGCGGCATCCTGCAGTTCAACCCGCGCAACGGCATCGACGTGCTGCCCGACCTCGGCGATACATGGGAGTTTGCGCCTACTGTTGACGAGATAACGGTCAACCTGGTCGAGGGCGTGCAGTGGCACGACGGCAACCCGCTGACAGTGGAAGACATCGAGTTCACGCTTGACCGTTGGGCGAACCCGCCTGAAGGCATCCCGCAGCCTCGCGTGGGCGGCTTCAAAAACATCGCCGGCACGGAGAAGATAGACGACACCACATTCAAGGTGTCACTGAAGCAGCCTAGCGCCGATTTCCTGCTGGACCTAGCGGACGCGTGGCACATAATGCTGCCCAAGCACATAGTCGAGCTGGAAGGCGGGATAAACTCGCCCGACCGCCTGATTGGCACGGGCGCGTTCCAAGTCAAGGACACCGAGCGCGACAGTTTCGTGCTGTCCGAGCCGAATCCGAATTACTTCCGCAATGCGCCGGACGGCTCGCCGTATCCATACCTAGACTTGGTTACGACCATCCAGTTCACCGACTGGGACACACAAGCGGCGGCGCTTGCAACCAACCGCATCGACCTATCCGCACCAATGAATCTGGCGAGCGCATGGGGCGTCAAGGAATCGCTGGGCGACCAGATAGACCTGGAAGCGGCGTTCAGCCCCGGCGTGATGTACATATCTATGAATGGCGAAAAGGCTCCGTTCGACGACATCCGCGCGCGCAGGGCGCTATACCTCGCCGTGCATCGCGCGCCGATACAGGCGACGCTTTCCACGCCGATAGCAGAGCTGCCCGCCAACTTCGTGCAGGTGAGCTTCCTTGGCACTGCCGACCCCAACCTGAGCGATGTCTCGACATACTACGGATATGATCAGGCAACTCGTGAGGAAGCGCAGGCAGAGGCAAAGCGTCTGTTCGAAGAACTGGGCGTAACCGAGTTCACGGCGAACGCGGGCATCTCCGGCGCGAACAACGACAGCGCGCAGATTATCGTGCAGCAGCTCGAGGACATCGGCATCAAGATGAACATCGAGACTTACGAGACCGCGCCGCTGCGTGCGCGTGGTCAGGAAGGCAACTACGAGGTGATGTTCGACAGCCATGCCGTCGCGATGGCGAACCCTGTGAACTTCATCGACCTGTTCTATCTGCCCGGCGCGGGTGCCTTCTACCACAACGCCGCGCCGCCGCAGGAATACTTGGACAAGGTCTCCGAAATCAAGCGAACATTCCCCGGACCGGAGCGCAATGCGCAGTTCAAGGAGCTCGACACGATTATGCGCGAGCAGTGGATTCCAAAAGTCCCCACTCTGCGTTTCAACGAGTACAAGCTTTCTTGGTCTTATGTGAATAACTGGGATCCCATCCCGGCGATGAAGTTCATCCAGACTCGGATTTACGACGTGTGGCTGAGCGAAGGCGCGCCGCAGAGGTAATCGATCTTATACTCCGGCAGCAGGTGCATGGCATTTGCCCGCCCCTGCTGCCGCTTATCGTTTAGCGCGCGGCGCGGTACGGCGTGATATTGCCTTGATTTGGCACGATCCGGCATTGATATGCCGAGCCGCATCCCTTGCGCCTGCGCATTAAGGCAGCAATTGAGGCAGGTTCACCCGTGTGGAAATACACGCTCCGACGGCTTGTCCTGATAATCCCGACACTCTTCCTACTCGGCACGATACTGTTCTTCATGCTGCGCGTGCTGCCGGGGGATCAGGCGCTGTTCATCACATCGGGCGAGGAATCCGTGGCGTCCATCGAGGACATCGAGGCGCTGCGCGAGGCGTGGGGCTTGAACGACCCGCTTTATGTGCAATACTGGCGCTGGCTCAGCGACATCCTACGCGGCGACCTAGGCTATTCGCGCTACGCCGACCGCCCGGTCTGGGACGCGCTCGCCAGCAAGATAGAAGTTACGGCGACGCTTGCCTTCCTATCTGTGGTGGTCGCGCTGGCGTGGTCGCTGCCGCTGGGCGTAATATCGGCAATCTGGCGCGGCAGTTGGGTTGACCAGACTATTCGCGTCATCACGGCTGCGGGAATCGCGATGCCCAACTTCTGGGTGGCGATATTAATGCTGCTTTTCCTAGTCAAGTTCTTCAATTGGATACCGCCTGTGCAGCATGTAAGCGTCTTCGAAGAGCCGTTCACCGCACTAAAGCGGCTGATTCTGCCTGCCGCGGTGATAGGCTTTCGCTCGGCGTCCACCATCAGCAGGATGACGCGCTCCACGATGCTGGAAGTCATAGGCGACGATTACATTCGCACGGCGCGCGCCAAAGGGCTGGGTCCCTGGGTCGTAACCCTGCGGCACGCGCTCGCCAACGCCATCATCCCGGTGCTGACGATGGCGGGCTTGCTCGTGGCGGCGCTGATGGACGGCGCGGTCATCATCGAGCGTATATTCACGCTTCCCGGACTAGGACAGCAGATAGTCGATGCGACCAGCGCGCGCGACTTCGTAATGGTGCAAGGCATCGTGCTGATACTCGCGCTATTCATGATGCTGTGGATACTGGTCATCGACCTGCTCTACGCGTGGATAGACCCGCGCATCCGCTACGAATAGCCGCCGGCCTACAATAGACTAACCGGCAATCGACAGTAACACCTGAAAGGCACATCTCAATTGCAGCAAGCCACGCCCGACGCGGCGATGCAAGGTACAGTCTCGATAACCAAGGCAGCGCGGATTCGCAGCGGCCTACTGGACTTCGGGCGCAGCCACCCGACAGGCGCGATCGGCGGCATTGTCCTCATCACGATAATATTGCTGGTGCTGCTGGCGGACCTCGTATCGCCCTTCAGGTCCGACCGCACGGTAGCGCGTCAGCTGCTGCCGCCAATGTCCGAAGCGACAATCGAAGAGGGCACACTGTGGCTTGGCACGGACGAACTCGGCCGCGATTTGGTGAGCAGACTGCTGTACGGCGGACGAGTATCCATGTTCGTGGGAATTATGGCGCCGCTCATCGGAGTCGCATTCGGCACGGTGCTGGGCATCGCGAGCGCGTACTTCGGCAAGCTATTCGACTTGCTTGTGCAGCGGCTGGTCGATACGGTGCTAATTTTGCCGGGCATCGTCGTCGCCATGACGATAACCGTTGCGTTCGGATTTACCGTGCCGGTGGTCATTATTGCGCTTGCGGTCAGCTACAGCGCGAGTTCAGTGCGCGTGGTGCGTTCACGCGCACTGACATTGAGCAACATGCAGTATGTCGAGGCGGCGCGTGCCATCGGCAGCTCGGATGCGCGTATCATATTCCGCCATCTCGTGCCGAATTCGCTGCCCGTGTCCATGGTGCTGGTGGCGGTCAGCGTCGGCGCGGCAATAACGGCTGAGGCGGCGCTGAGCTTCCTCGGCATTGGCATACAGCCGCCTATCCCGTCTTGGGGCAATATGCTCACGCGCGCACAGCAGAGCTTCCATTTCGCGCCGCACATCGCAATTGCGCCGGGTCTGGCTATCACCCTCGTCGTGCTGGCAATCAACCTGTTCGGCGATTCGCTGCGCGACGTGCTAGACCCCAGACTGCGGAATGTGCGCTAGACTATTCGCGCAATTGCATAGAGTATGGGTCGCAGCAGGATATGGCATTCCGCCCAGACTTTTCTATCCAAGCGAAACGGTGTCCGTAGATAGACAAAGGAGTTGACGATGGCAGACAGACCTAATCTCGTGTTCATATTCAGCGACCAGCAGCGCGCGGATACCATGGCGTGCTACGGCAACGACTGGCTGAATGTGCCGAATCTGAACGCGCTCGCCGCACAGAGTTTCGTGTTCCGGAATGCCTATGTCACGCAGCCGGTCTGCACGCCGGCGCGCGCTTCCATCATGACTGGGCTATATCCGCACGAGGCGGGTCCGGTCGTGAACCAGCTGGTGCTCCCGCGCGAGACGCCGGTAATCGCCGAGATGCTGCCGGAAGAATACTACTGCGGCTACTACGGCAAGTGGCACTTGGGCGACGATGTGATACGGCAGCACGGCTTCGACGAGTGGGTGAGCACCGAGGACGGCCACCTGCCCGAGTACACGCGCCGCGAGTACCGCAATG
This sequence comes from Chloroflexota bacterium, assembly GCA_009840355.1. Taxonomy (NCBI): domain Bacteria; kingdom Bacillati; phylum Chloroflexota; species Chloroflexota bacterium. Next base: position 9,616 of record VXNZ01000026.1, on the reverse strand, counting down.
TCTATAGCACATACTGGAATCACCTAGTCGCGAACGGCTTCAAGCCGGACTTGGAGCGAATGCCGGGCAAGTATATCTTCTCGCCTGCCGCACGATCAGAGCTGCCTGAAGAGTTTCAAATGGCGTCGTTCCTCGGTGACCAAGCAGCGGACTTCATCGAGCGCAACAGCGACAAGCCGTTCGTGCTGTATGTGAGCACATTCGAGCCGCATCCGCCGTATCACGGTCCGCTGAACGATATGTACGACCCGGCGCAATTGCCCGTCGGTCCGGCGTTCTTGCAGCGCCCGGAGAACGTGTCGCTGTACAACCGCGTGCGAGGCTACTACTATACTCAGTATATGTATGAAGGCGGTGACCCGTCCCAAGACCCATATATGGCGCACAATCCCGCGTCCGGGCAAGACCTGACGACCGAGATCGGCTGGCGCACGCTGCGCGCGCATTATCTTGCAAACGTCACGCTAGTCGATCGCATGGTGCAGAAGATTACCGACGCGCTGGAGCGTGCCGGCGTCGCGGACAACACGGTTGTCGTGTTCACAAGCGAACATGGCGAGATGGCAGGCGACCACGGCATGCTGGAGAAGCGGTCGTTCTATGAGGAATCGGCGCGTGTGCCGCTGACGATGCGCGTGCCGTGGCTGAGCGGCGAGCAGACGATGCTCGAAGGCAGCGCAAGCCACATCGATCTCGTTCCCACGCTGCTCGACCTGCTCGGACAGACGCCACCTTCGCACCTGCAGGGCAAAAGCCTAGCACCCGTGCTGCGCGGTGACGCCGACCTTAGCGCCAACGAAGTCGTCGTGGAGTGGAACGGCAACAGCGACAACCTACCCGACCGCTTCCTTGGCAGCGCCGCGATCAACCGCATGAACGCGCTGCCAAGGCGCTGCATCATCACGCCGGACAGGTGGAAGCTTGCCCTCTGCGCCGGCGACCAAGGTGAGCTGTTCGACATGAACAGCGACCCGTACGAAATGACGAACCTGTTCGACGACCCTGCACAGCGCGACCGCGTGATCGACATGTCGGCACGCCTGCGGATGTGGCAGCAGCGGACAGGAGATAGTGCGCCATTGCCTAGTTTATAAGCGCGGTGGTGTGTGCGGTGGCTTGTGGCTTTGGATGAGGGCAATTCGCGCCCTTGCGCCCATCCAAAGTGGCAACGCCGTCGCAGTGGCGGCATCGACGGGACAAAAAAGTGATGACGCATGCGAAGGAGGGAGCCCGCATGCGCCATACTTGGGAAAAGAGTTTTCTAGGTTTGGGTATTACTGCTTGATCATGTCACGGTTGGCGGCGTACTCGGCGTCGCCGAGCTTAATATAGCCGACTTCTTGCGACAACTCTGCCGCGTTGTCCAAGTAGAACTCCACGAATGCCTTCACTTCAGGACGCTCCATGCTCTGCTTGCTCACATAGATGAACAGCGGACGGGATAACGGCGAGTAGCTGCCGTTTTCGATGCTCTCGGATGTGGGAAGTACGCAGCCGTTGCCGGAGTCAACCGCAACCAGTTTCAGCTTGTCCACATTTTCCTGATAGTACGAATAGCCGAAGTAGCCTAGCGAGTACCTGCCGCCGGCAATGCCTTGCACCAGCACATTGTCGTCCGCGCTCGCCGTGTAGTCCGGGCGGCTCAGCTGTGCCTCACCCATGACTTCCTCGGTGAAGTAGTCGAAAGTGCCGGAGTCGGTGTCGGGACCGTAGAGGGCGATGTCTTTGGAGGGCCAGCCGGAGTTCACATCGCTCCACTGGGAGACGGTGCTGCCCGGCTCCCATATCATCTTGAGCTGGTCGGTGGACAGGCACTCCACGAAGTCGTTCTCAAGGCTTACCATCACGGACAAGCCATCCATTGCGACACGCAGCGGGTAATATTCGATTCCATTCTCTTCAGCAACGGCTGCCTCGTTCTCCCTGATGGGACGAGAAGCGTCGGAGATGTCGATCTCGCCTACGGTGAAGCGCTTGAAGCCGCCACCCGTCCCGGATACGCCAACATTGACGCGCACATCGCGATGCAGCTTGCCGAACTCTTCAGCGACCGCCTCGGACACGGGGAAGACTGTGCTAGAGCCGTCGATTTCGATTGTGCCACTCAGCGCCATCACCGGAGCAGCTCCCGCGGTAGCGGCCGGGGCTGCGGGCGTCTGTTCCCCACCGCCGCACGCCAGCGCGAAAATAAGCGCCAAGCTCATTATCATGGCGACGCTCCACACGCCACCTATTCGTCGGAAATTGCTTAAGTTAGGCATGTTAATTGAGTAATACCTCCTCAGTATGTAACGCCTTCCTCGTTGATATTCGAGCAAGATTTCTGGCTGCCTTAACGATACGAAGCGCATGTAAACAGAGCATTAACGAAGGGTTAATGTCATTTTAGGAAGCATTGAACAGCCAATTGAAAGCAACGCAAGAGACAAGGTATGAAGCGGCGGATAAATCACCATTCCAAACCAAATAGTCAGTAATTGGAAATGGAATACGGAAAAAGTCTTGCCGCTATTCCGCTCCGCCTGCTTCCTTGAACGCTTGCGTGAGCTGGATCATCACTGAGCGCGAGGCACGGTTGGATACGACAACGGCATTGGGCTGATTGCGGATGACTTGAGTGCGTAGGTAGGCGCGTTCTGATGGGCGTATGTCTTCCGCCATCACCAGCGCGTCGAAGTCGGAGTAGCCGGATATGTCCAGCGCAGTGGTTACGCTCGTGGTTGCCGATACTAGACAGCCGTTTCGCTCTAGTATGCCGGTGAGCTCGTCAGCGCGGCTCTGCGTCTGTGCCACAACCAAAACTCGTGTGTAGTTGCCCATTGCCGTCATCGTTCGCCTGCGCTCGCTTATTTCTCTTGCGTATCGGACAGCTTGAAATGCTGGACTACCTGCCCCAGAATTTGCAGAGCCTCTCCGAAGTCCGGCCCCAGCGGCGGACCGAAACTAAGATGTGTCGCGCCGTCTGACACAAGCGGTTCCAAGCGCTCTATGATGTCAGCGGCATCGCCCACGACGCCGATGCGCAGCATGTTGTCCGTTACGAGGTCAATTGCGCGTGCTTCGTCTCGGTCATCGACTAGCGCCTTGTTGATCGGCTCGAAGTCCACCGTGGATAGCCCTAAATCGGCAAGCAGTGTTTCATTCATCGCGCTGCCGTAGTAGGCGACCTTCTGCGCAAGAACGCGCCGCGCGGCTGCCCGGTCTTGCGCCGCCGATACCCAGATGCATGTGGCGAAATCGAAATCCGCCGTGTTATTCACACTTATCGCTTGCCCACAATCGACCTGTTGCCGTGCGAAGTAGTATCGCTCCGGCGGGAAGAGCAGCGGCAGCGCGCCGTCGCCAATTTCGCCGGCGAGGTGCAACATTCGCGGTCCCATCGCGCCGATGTATATCGGGATTTCGCGCTCCACATGAAAGCGCATATACGCCCCACTGCCCCACGGCAGAAATTCGCCGTCGCACTCGGCGCTTTCATTGCGCATCAGCCGCCTTATCGCCGCGACGGATTCGCGCATCGCGGTCAGAGGCTTGCCGTGCCGTATGCCGACCCAGCCGAGAAACTCCGCCGCACCGGACGCTATTCCCAACAAGAATCTTCCATCCGACACTTCGTCGAGCGTTCCTGCGAGCATGGCGACTTCGGCAGGGTTCATAGTGTAGGGATTCAGTACGCAGCTGCCGAGTTGGATGCGATTGGTGTTCAGCGCGACTGCTGTCAATATGACGCCGGCGCTTCGCAGGAAGAGATCGCTGCTGACCCAGAACTGGTCGAAGCCCAGCGATTCAGCTCGCTGCGCCAGCTCGACATACTGCGGCACGGTCAGGTCGTTGTTTAGGCGCAGGCTAAAGCGCATCGCCACCTTCCACTACCGCCTCCGCCTCTATTTCCACCAGTAGAGAGTCGTCCACGAGCCTCGCCTCTACGAGGGTGCACGCAGGGCGAATATCCGCGAACACTTCACCATGCACCCGTGCGACTTTCTCCCAGTGCGCGATGTCCGACACGTATATACGCGTTCGTACGACGCCGGACATGCTGCCTCCCAGCGATTCGATGGCGTTCTTGATGATGTCCAGTATCGCCCTTGCCTGCTCGCCCGCGTCGTCCAAGCCCAACGCGCCGTCTGCGCCACTCGCGGTCGTGCCCGCGACATGTATTCGGTTGCCGCTGCGCACCGCCCGGCTGTAGCCGCCGACTGCTTCCCAAGGCGTTTCGGTTGAATGTCGAAGAACTGACATAGGTACTCCATGACGACAAGGATGCGCGAATGACACGAACGATGATTTGACTGCCGATTGGAATTGTAGCAGGCGGCGATTGGGCGCACAACGGGACATGATGAACAGTTATTCTTGGCACGTGCTGATTATCGAATCGTCATTCCTGATTTCGCAGGAATTCAGCGCTCCTATGGGCAGGTCCGATTCGCATTATCAGCACTTATAGAGAACACTTGACGGACAGTCCACAAAGGCTGAAAAAGATTGACTGAAAACGAGCGCAATGATAAAGTGAAATTGTTCACTAACTCGGTTGAATTCAAAGGATTTCTGGCAATCCGTGAGGGAAATAGAGCGCGCTGAAGTCGTCCGTAAGGCCCGCGAAGCCGGAGCGCATCTCATATCGTTCTTCTGGTGCGACAACGGCGGCATCATCCGAGGCAAGTCCACCCACATTTCTGGCTTGGAAAGCAGGCTTGATTCGGGCATCGGTGTTGCCACCGCGATGCAGGCTATGGGCGATATGGACCAGTTGCAAGTCATCGACGGTATGGGACCCGCGGGCGAGTTCAGACTTATGCCGGACCCCGACACATTCACAATCATGCCTTATGCGCCGAAACGCGCTCTGATGTTGTGCGACCTAATAGCCCTGTCTCGCGAGCCGTGGGAGGCTTGCCCCAGAGATTTCTTAAAGAGGATGCTCGCAAAAGCGGAGACTATGGGGTTGCGATTTCAAGTCGCTATGGAAGCCGAGTGGTACTTGACTGAAAAGGAAGGCGACAAGTTCGTTCCCTGCGACGAAAGCCTCGACAATTCCAGCGTCGGCATGACATTCGCGCAGGAAGTCGTTGACGAGATTATCGAGGCGCTGGAAGCACAAGGTATCGGAATAGAACAGTATCACACCGAAGTCGGACATGGACAGCACGAGTTGAGCATCCGACACGCGCCCGCACTCAGGGCGGCTGACAATCATATAATCTATCGGGAGACGGTGCGGAATGTGGCGTATCGCCACGGGATGTACGCATCATTCGCGCCTAAACCATTTCCAGAGCAAGCGGGCAACGGCTGCCACATCCATTTCAGCGGCTGGGACTTGGAGGAAAAGACGAACCTGTTTTACGACGCCCAAGACGCGGACAACATCAGCGAGTTGGCGTATCATTTCATCGGCGGCGTAATGGCGCATCTGCCGGGACTCGTCGCCCTGACCTGCCCCAGCATGAATAGCTACCGCAGGCTCTCGCCCGGTTCTTGGAGCACGGCATTCACCTGCTACGGGCCGGACAACCGCGAAGCCGCCCTGCGGGTACCATCCAACTTCTGGGGCGCGGAGATGGCTTCGACTAACTTGGAGTTTCGCCCAGCCGACAACAGTTCCAACCCGTATATCGCCTTGGGAGGCTTGATTGCGGCAGGACTAGACGGCATAAAGCGCGAACTACAGCCTAGCACATCGCAGCGAATTGATGTTGACCCTGCGCGCTTGACTGAAGAAGAGTTGGCGAGACGGGACATCCACAGACTACCCACTTCGCTGGCAGACGCCACCCGAGAGTTGGAACGAGATACGGTTCTGCTGGACGCAATGGGACCGTTGCTCGCCAATTCCTACCTTGCCATAAGGCATGCCAATTGGGCGATTTTCTCGCGCGAAGACGCCGAGTTTGAAATCAAAAACCACTTCTACAAATACTGAAATACGCGGATAAGAAGACGAAAAGCAGCTGAAGAGCAAGTTGTCGGGCGACAATGTAGGGCAGCTACGGAGCAGGAGGCTATGTTGCAAAAGCGAAATCTGTTGGTTCTTGCGAGCGTTTGCGTCGTGTTGATGCTTGGCGTGATTGCCTGCGGGCAGCCCGTGCCGGATCCGCCGCCGCCTACAACTGCGCCGCGCATGTCGCCGCCGCCACCTCCGCCCGCGCCTACGGTCGCCGTAGCGAGCAGCCAGAACGGAACAGGGCAGCCAGGCGGTGGCGGAACGCCCGTTGATGTCGGATTGCTGGACATCGGCGGCAGCGGCGAGTACGCGTACAGCCCCGCCGATATGACATTCAGCGTCGGCGAGACTGTTACTTTCACGATGACGGCGGAGACCGAGTTCCACACCTTCGAGGTCGATGACCTGGACATTTATGTCGAAGTCGAAGCCGGCGATACGATTGACTTCACATTCACATTCGACGAAGCAGGCACCTACGAGCTAATCTGCACGCCGCACAGCGCGCAGGGAATGGTTGGCACGATTACAATCAACTAGGCGGTGGACTAGCGGCACAGCCCTACACAGCCCCGCACGGCAACTGACAATCATCGAAATGCGCCATCTACGCGATATAGATGGCGCATTTTTTCGTCATAAATGTCCGATTTCTTTCTAGAAAGGCGCGACCTTTATGGCTAAAATAATTAGATGAACATAACAAATCCAAAGACAGAACAAACTGGAGGACATGAGGAATGAGGTTATCTTGCCTACAAGAGAATCTGGCGCGCGGACTCTCGGTCGTGGGGAGAGCGGTCGCCTCGCGATCCACTCTTCCCATCACACAGAATGTCCTTCTCAGTACAGAGCAGTCGATGCTCAAAATCTCGGCGACCGACCTGAATATGGCAATGACCACTTGGATCGGCGCACAGGTCGAAGAAGAAGGCGCAATCACGGTGCCGGCGCGGCTGCTCGGCGACTTCGTGAACTCGCTGCCGCCGGAGCGCATCGACATCGAGACGACCGCGCAGCCAATTGGTCTGAATATCAAGTGCGTCAGCTTCGAGTCGAACATCAGCGGCACGCCGGCAGACGACTTCCCGCCGATTCCCGCAGTTGCGGACGGCGTGGCGGCTAAGATTGAGCCGAGTGTGCTGCGTGAGGCGATAGACCGCGTATCGTTCGCCGCCGCAGTAGAAGACTCGCGTCCCGTGCTGACGGGCGTGAAGACGGAAATCACCGGCAGCGACTTCAAGTTCGCAGCCGCGGACGGATTCCGGCTCGCCGTGTACAGCGGCAAGCTGGCAGAGCCGCCCAGCGAGGACATCGAGTTCCTGATACCGGCGCGCGTGCTGAACGAGATAAGCCGCCTGCTCGGAACACAGCAGCGCGCGGTGGAATTCATGGTAACGCCGTCCAGCAATCAGGCGCTGTTCCGCGTGGAAGACGTGGAGATTGTGTCATCGCTGATTGCGGGTAACTTCCCCAACTACAACCAGCTCATACCGCAGAGCCACACGACGCGCGTCGTCATCGACTCGGACGACTTCCTGCGCGCCACGCGTATCGCGGCGATATTCGCCCGGGACGGCAACGGCATCATACGTCTGCAAGTGGCGGGCGGCGAAGAAGAGGCGCCCGGCCGTCTGACAATCTCATCGCGTTCCGAGGAAGTGGGCGACAACGAAGGGCAACTAGGCGCGGCTGTTGAAGGCGAAGAGGCAAAGATCGCCTTCAACACGCAATACCTCACCGACGTGCTTGAAGTCATCAACGGCGATGTGGCGATGGAAGTATCGTCGCCGTCAAGCCCCGGCGTGATCAAGCCCGCCGAAGGCGACGACTATGTGCATGTGGTAATGCCGATGTATGTGCAGTGGTAGCGTAAGCCAATCACAACGCAAGCGCCCGCAGCACTGTCCTACTTTATTGCCCCTTTCCCATAAGTACCTTTCCCTTTGGGGGGAGGCTGGGAAGGCGGGCAAAAGTGGCAATTCACCGCTCCGCGAGCCGCTGCGCTGCAACGCCGCCCTTACCACACCATTTAGGCGGGTTCTCGCACACGGCGCAGCGGCTGGATTTTCCTATATGTCGCGACGCGCCAGACCCATTCCGCCGGTCCGTACAAAAAGCGGCTCAACCAAGCCTGCGACCACCATAGCTGCAGCGCCCATACCGCGAGTACAAATACTAGGATTGCCGAGCGGTTGAGCCATGCGGCGTCGGCAAGCAGCACAGAAAGCGTCAGCACGCCGAATATCGTATGTGTCAGATAGTTTGTCAGCGCTATCCTGCCGACTGCGCGCAGCCGGCGCTTCAGCCGGTTGTCGGCGCCGTTGTTCCACAGGATTATGAGGCTCATATAGCCTAGAGACGCCGGAATGGTCCCAAGCGTGTTCGGAATCTGCCCGATAAACGCCACTTCTCGCGAGTAGTCCCCTAGCGCGGTAAACACCACGCCGAGCGCGGCTAGAGGCAGCCCGACGCCCAGCCCAATAATCGCCGTCCTGCGATAGAGACTTGACGCCATGCCGCCGTTCATGAAGCCCGTGCGATAGATGCCCGCACCGATTAGAATCAGCCCCAAGCCGCGCAGGAAATAGCCGAACAGTATCGGGAAGCCTATTAAGTCTTCCGTGTTGATTTCGCCAGGCGTCCATATTCCGGCAAGGGAAGTGCCTGTAGCGTCTGCGATGTACTGCGCCAGCAGCGCACCGCCAATAGACAGCGCGAACACCACGACGCCGATTGATATGAGCGCCTTGTTCGGCAGATTTCGCAGGGCAATCAGAAATACTGACGATATTGCGTATATCATCAGAACATCGCCGTCCCATAGCATGTAGTGCAGGACGCCCATAAGCAGCAGCAATGCGTTGCGCCACATGTTCAGCAGAACGGCGCGCCCGCCCCTAGTGGATGCGCGGTCGATGAAGAGTATCATGCCCGCGCCGAACAGCAGCGAGAACAGCCCCATGAACTTCTGATCGACGAATATCTCGCCGAATATGCCAACCGTCCAGTCCAGCCATGTCTCCGAACCGCCCGCGCTCAAGTTGAAGTAAGGCGCAGTGCCGTACCTGAACGAGACTGCGTTCATCAGCAGTATGCCCAGCACGGCGATGCCGCGAATCAGGTCAAGGCTGGTTATCCGGGCGCGCTCGGATACGGGGCCGGATTCGGCTTGCAGCTCAGGATTTGCCATTGCTCAGACTTTGCGAATAGGATGTGCCTCACTTTACCACAAGCGACTTCAATAAAGAGCGATAACGCACAGAGTCTTTCGGTTGTCACTCTTCACTTCGTTCAGAGTCTAAAATCTCTGTGCAAAAACAAGGCAGTCCATAGCCAGCGATTTCAGACTTCTCGCTTCGCTCGAAATGACATGGTGAATGACTTGAAATGACATGGCAGAGGAACGCAATAACCGAAAGACCCTGGATAAAGCAGAAACCCCGAGCTCAATGCCGGGGTTTCCGATGTTACTTGCGTTGGATTGCGCGCCGCGATGTCAGGCGCTACCCGCGATAGCCGCCCCTGCCGCCGCGGTCTCTGCCGCCACGGTCCCGGTCGCCACGGTCCCGGTCGCGGTCCCGGTCGCGCCCGCCACGGTATCCGCCCCTGTCTCTGCCCCCCCCCCCCCGGCCGCCGCGGGGCTGGGGGCCGGGGGGATTGGGG